>NZ_DBGFPE010000021.1:0-22600 GCF_048526665.1 Candidatus Allofournierella excrementavium | reverse complement strand
TTGTCGGAGGCAAGGGGCGTGGGAAACATCAGCCGCGACGATAAAAGTTCGCTGGCGCTCATGCCATGCGCCGACGCCGCAAGCCGGAAATACGAATGGGAGAACAGCGTATCCCGCTTTTGCCAGGTCAAAGATCGTTTTGTCGAGGCCCAGATTGATGAAGCCAGCAACATTTTCCCCAAGCACCCAACGGGGCCGCAGCTCGGTAATAACGCGGCACATTTCCGGCCACAGGTAGCGTTCATCCGCAAAGCCCCTTCGCTGCCCAGCGGTGGAGAAGGGCTGGCAGGGAAAGCCGCCGGAGAGGACGGTAACGGTTTCAAGTCCTGTTTTTTCAAAAAATGCCTCCTTTGTAAAAGTCGTAATGTCCCGGAATCTCGGCACCTCCGGCCAGTGCTTTTCCAGAACGGAATAGGGATAGTCCGCCCACTCGCATTGGCAGACGGTGCGGAAGCCCGCCGCCTCCGCCGCCAGATCCAGCCCGCCGATGCCGGAAAACAGGCTCACATGGGTCAGCTCAGTCATAGTCGTCCTCGCAGGAATGATCTTCGCAGAGGGCGCAGCAGCGGCCGCAGCCGATGCCGTCCTCCGCCGCTTCCTCCGGGTCATAGGGCGTCAGGTGCCTGCGCCGCAGCGTTGCCTCCAGAATGTCATAGCAGGTGACACCCTGATCCTCCGCAAAGCCCCACCTGCGGTACATTCTTCGGATGCTCGGATTCTCGCCGGAGAGATTCTTTTGCAGCCGCGCAAGCCGTTTTTCTGTTTTCACTTCTACAACACGGTTGCGGAGAAAGCTGTACTGCGCCAGCAGGTCAAAGAGATCGCCCACCAGCATACGGAAGGCGCTGCCGGAGATGATGTAGGCGGGATCGTGGGCGGTGGTGGTGCGCAGCTTTTCCCTGATTTTTGCGTCGTGCTCTTTCAGCACGGCGGTCAAGGGCGTGAGCTCCGCCGCTTTCAGCTCCGCAAGGTCGGAGCGGTCCCCAAACACCAGATAGCGGCCGGGGATACGCCAGGCGGCAAACTTTTCCTCCGCGATCTCTCCGTAGCGCTTTGCCGTCTCGGCCAGATTTTCCAGATCCTTCTCGTCCTTCGCCTTTTCGGCGAGGAAGGCGAGCTGATGGAGAAGTCCGTACAGATGTACCTCATCATTGATATGGTTTTCGTAGGTCTTACTGTCGATCACATATTTCATATCTTGTCCCATCCTTTCCTTATCCGCTTTTCCCATCGTGGGTGACCTCGCTGGGCTTTGTCGTGAGAAGTCTGTATAGCTCGGTGGTCTTGGGAAACTCGTCCCGGAAGGGCAGGATCACATTTTGGAAGAACAGAAGGCCGCTGCCGGGGTCCGCATTGGTCACATAGGCAAGCTGCTCGGCGGAGATGTTCAGCCGCTCCGTCATCAGCTTGCGGTCTCCCGCGGACAGGTTCAGCAGATAGATGAAATCGCTGTTTTCCAGAATGTTTTCGATCTCCGGGCTGTGCAGCAGGTCCTTGGGGTTCTGCGTCGCCCCGGTGGGGACGCCGCCCCATTTGCGGAAGCGCTTCCAGATCTCGGCGCTGTACGCCGCCGTCTGTTCCTCCTTCAAGAGCAAATGGAACTCGTCCACGAAATACCAGGTGGCCCTTCCAATGGAGCGGTTCACTGTGACGGTGTTCCACACCGCGTCCTGGACAATGAGCATCCCCGGCTTTTTCAGGTTCTTGCCAAGCCCCTTGATGTCGAAGCAGACAAGGCGGTTGCGGATATCCACGGTGGTACGGTGGTTGAAGAAGTTGAGAGAGCCGTTCACATACAGGTCAAGCGCCTGGGCCACACGGTCCGCCTCCGGGATATGCTGGGCGGTGAGGGCTGCCATGAGGTCGGAGAGGATCGGCATATTCTCCGGCCGGGGGTCTGCGAAGTACGTCTGATAGATCTTCTGCACGGCACGGTCGATGACGGTTTTCTCGATGGCCTCCAGCCCTGTCTTGCTGCCCATGATAAGCTCACAGAAGGACAGCACGAAATCGCTTTTCAGCGCCAGAGGGTTTTCTTCCTCGCTGTAATTGAGGTTGATATCCAGGGGATTCACATAGTCGCGGCTGCTCGGAGAGAGCCGGATCACCTGGCCGCCCAGCCGGTTCACCAGCGGGGAATATTCATCCTCCGGGTCGCAGATGATGACATTATCCTTCGTGGTCAGCATGACATAGGTGATCTCCCGCTTGCAGCTCATGGATTTTCCGCTGCCCGGCGTGCCGAACACAAGACCGTTGGGGCATCGGGACTGCTTGCGGTCCAGCAGGATCATGTTGCCGGACAGGGCGTTGAGCCCGTAATACATGGCGTCGCCGCCCATGAAAAGCTCCTGCGTGACGAAGGGCACGAATACCGCCAGCGCCGAAGTGGTGAGGCTCCGTTCAATCTTAATGCGGTTGAGGCCCAGCGGCAGCGAGGACATCAGCCCGTCCTCCTGCTGGAAGTCCAGCCGGGTCAGGATGCAGTTGTGCGTCTGGGCGACGCTGGCCGACTGCGAAACGGCGATCTCCAGCTTTTGCTTCGTGGGCGCCAGATGCAGCATGAGGAAGGTCATATTGAACATTCGCTCGTTGCGGCTCTGTAAATCCTGCAAGAGATTTTTCGCCGCGCCGCCGTAGGTGGAGAGGTCAGAGGGGAGGATATCCAGATCGTAGCCGCTGCGTGCGGCCTTCTTCTGCTCCTGGATCTTCATGGCGTCCAGATCGGTGATCTTGCGCTTGACCATCTTGATGGCCTCGTTCTGGTTGATGCCGCGCACGTGCATGGTGATAAGAAGGTTTCCCTCCACATCCATGAAGTCCGTGAGGATACGGTCCTGGATCTCCGGGGCCAATATCTGCAAGAAGGATACCGCGCCGTACATTTCGCCCATGCGGAAGCGCCGCGTCTCCCCAAACTCGAAGGAGGACGGCGCGATAAAGTCCTTGACGGAAAGGCCGCTTGCCGGGAGCCAGTCCCATTCAAAGGCGAAGGGTTCCCCTCTGGGATGGAGGAGGCCGTGCAGCAGCGCCAGCCGCTCCTTGCCGTCCAGCACCTTTGCCGCCGCGCCCATGACCTTGAAGCGGTTCAGGGTGTCCGCCTCGATGCGGGAAAACCTTGCCCGCGCCGCTTGGATGTTCTCCGCCTCGATGGTCAGCGTGACATACTTGCTTTTCACATAGCCGTTGCTGCCGCGCTCATACTGCGTTTGCAGGATGCCGGAGGCCTCGGCGCGGATCTCATCCAGATCGTCCCCCTGGGCCGCCATGCGGAACAGGTCCCCGCCGCCGGCCTTGTGGCTGCTGCTCAGGGTCATTTGCACGCCGATGGAGGGGTCATAGCCGTTATAGAAGTCGCAGAGGCGTTCAAAGATATCCCGCTGATCGTCCGGCCCCGCCAGGCGGTAGCTGACGTCGGCGTAGGCGATGGTTTTGGAAAAATGCCGGTCGTCCAGACGGCACAGGCCGTCCGGGTGCATATTGCGGAAGGGGAGGCTTGCCTGTACGGTGTGATTCTTGCCGTCCCCCTTGGCCTGCCGGATGACGGCCTCGATCTGCTTTCGCTCCTGCCGGGTGAGCCTGCGCCGGCCCTTGCCTCTTTTCCCCGCGCCGGAGGCGATCCGCCCCACCGTCCGCTCCAGCTCCGCCTGCTTTTCCAAAGCGGAATAGGCGTTGTTTGTCTGATAGACACGCTTTTTCGGACGGGTGAATTTGCACTGGATCAGATTGCCCAGCAGCGCCTCCGGGGTCTGCCCGTTCTTCTCATACAGGGCAAACAGGAAAAAGGGCAGCATCACAAGGATCATGCACAGTGCCGCCGGCGTCGTGCCCATGCTGCCCTTGCTCAAAAAGAAAAGCGGCACTCCAATAAGCGCCGCCGATCCGAAACACACAAGCTGCCGCTTCGTCAGGCCGAACAGCATCTTGCTCTTGATTTTTGTCAGGTCCTTCGGGACCGTTACGTATGCCAATGGTTCACATCCTTTCCGCAAGCCGGATATCGCTTGCAACTTCATTTCCCCACACATCCCAGCCGGGCGGTGAGGCTCTTGCGAACAGCTCAATGCGGGGCACGTCCCCCATGAGGGCTTCGATCCGCCGCCGCGCCTCCTCCGGCTTCTGGCTGTGCCGCTCCACATGGGAGAGGATGACCTGCTTCACATCCCGCGCCGCCCGCTTCGGGCGTCCGCGGGTCGCCAGCAGGCAGATCTCCGCGTTGGCCCGCGTCCAGTATCCCATGCCGGTGAACAGGCCCTCCGACTTCCGGCACTGCTTGATCCAGACGAAGGCCACGGTCTTGAAGGTGAAGCCCCAGGCGTCCATGACGCCCCAGGCCTCCCGCAGCATGGGGAAGGTGATCCAGAGGAACAGGGCGCAGTCCTTGTCCGCCAGCTCCCCCACCGGCAGGGCCTTGATGGACGCTATGTCCATGGTGGGGTAATGGCTCTCGGCGCTGCGCCCCGCGCCCTTCTTGCTCCAGACCTTATAGGCCCAGGGCGGATCCGCGTAGATGACCTTGTATTTTTTCATGGCCGCCTCCCGTCAATGCGCCCCGAACAGGCTCTTTGCGAGGCTGCCGGTGCGGAACAGCGTGTAGCACAACAGCACCGTATAGCCCAGGCACTCCCAGATCGCCACGGTGATATCATCCCCCACGGCGATATTCTGCACCAGCACCGCGTAGATGCCCACGCAGACCATGATAAGAAACGCCTGAAAGCCCAGGGCCAGCAGGGACTTCAAATAGTTCTGCCCCGTCTGGCCCCACTCACGGTTGGCCATCGTGGCAAAGGGGATCGGCCCCACGGATACGGTCAGATACACCTCGATCATTCTTCCGTAGATCACAAGGAAGATGGCGATGGTGAGGATATGGGAGCAGAGGCCCACAAAAATGCTCTGAAACCACAGGCCCAGCAAAGAACCGATGCTCCAATCCGCCAGGGTCGTTTCCAAATTGCCGACCACGCCGGAAATGTCGATCCCCGCGTCGGAGATGATGACGCCGGCGCTCTGATTGACCACGCTCTGCGCCATATCGAATACCGCCATGACGATGTTCCAGGTGTTGGTGACGATGAGCACCGCGCAGAAGGTCTTGAAGATCCACTTCCAGAAAAGCCAGGTGTCAAAATCGTGGAGATTATTCTTTTCCACGATGAGCTGGATCAGCTCATAGCACATGACGAAGGTGAGGATGATACCGGCGATGGGAACGATGACCGTTTCGGACAGGCCGCGGATCATGTTGAAGATGCCGCCGTTCCAGCCGGCCGGCGTCATGCCCACCTCGCCGGCGATTTCGCCCACCTTCGTATTCACGGTGTCAAAGGTCCCGGAGAGGTTGGAGATGATGCCGTCGATCAGCAGCTCCTTGAACCACTCCTGGATCATTTCAATTATCACGGGTGGTCACACCTCCTTTCGGGGGCTCCCGCCGTGAAACGGGAGCCTCCGGGTGGGATGGTCCTGCCGCCGCTCAGCCAAGCAGGCCGGACAGCAGGGGGATCAGGGTCACGCCGATCAGGGCGACGCCGCCGCCCGCGACAAGCTGCTTGACGCCCTGCGATTTGGCCGCGGGGTTATCCTGGCCGTAGCCTTCCAGAAGGTTGATGCCGCCCCACACGCAAAGGCCGCCGCCCAGGGCGATAACCAGGGTCTGTAATACGTCGATGGCACTGTTGAAGAACTCCATAAATCATATTTCCTTTCGTTTTGTAGAATTGTTGTCGGGTTCGTCTATCAGGTCTTTTGCGCTCAATTCGTACATATCGAAAGGCTCGTCCGGCTTCACGATGGCCGGTCTGCGCTTCATGTACCGTTCTACGTCAAAGACGTTCTTCTTGTCGGCGTCGGACAGGTATTTGTAGCGGGGGTGCTTCGTCAGGTCGTACTTGTCGCTGAAAAACGGGCGCACGCCCCGAAGCTGCAAGATACACTTGCCGCCGTCCATGACCGCGATCTCGTCCTGGGTCATCAACTCCTTTCCCAATTTCTGATAACTGAGGCCGTGAGAGGTCTGCGCACCGCGATTTTCGGACTGGCTCAGGCTGTCGATGGTCTCCTTGCCCAGCAGCTCCGAGATCTCTTTCAGCGTTGACTTCTCCTTGCCTCCCAAAAACAAGGTGACGTCGCAGTTGCCGACAATGGTATCTGCCGCGTCCTTGTAGATGGTCTTTAACTGGCTTTGCGACTGCAAAATAATAGAAGCCGATATCTCACGGCTTCGGATGGTGGCGATCAGCTTGTCAAAGTTTGGTATCTGGCCGATGTTGGCAAATTCGTCCAGAAGGCACCGCACATGGACAGGCAGCCGCCCGTTATAGAGATCGTCCGCCTTGTCGCAGAGCAGATTGAAAAGCTGGCTTTGCAGCATGGCGATGACGAAATTGAAGGTGGTATCGGTATCGCTCATAATGAGGAACAGCGCCGTTTTCCGGTCGCCCATCGTGTCAAGCTCCAATTCGTCCTCCGTCATAATGTCCCGCAGCTCCTTGATATCGAAGGGAGACAGGCGGGCGCCGCAGCTCACCAAAATACTTTTGAGTGTCTTGCCGGCCGCCATTTTGAACTTGACATATTGCTTGACGGCGAAGTGCTCCGGCTGCGCCTGCGCCAGCTCGTCAAAGAGAATATCCACGGGGCTTTTATAAGTCTCGTCGTCCTCTCTGGCTTCGCAGGCGTTCAGCAGGTCCAGAAGCGTGATGAAGTTCCGTTCCTCCGGCTCCGCCTCATACCAGATGTAGCCGATCAGGGCGCAGTATAAAAGGCGCTCGGCCTTGATCCAAAAATCTTCGGAGGATTTTTCACCGTCGCCCTTCGTGTTGGCGATGATGACATTGACCAGCTTGAGGATATCCTTCTCGGAGCGCACATAGGCCAGCGGATTGTATTTCATGCTTTTGGAAAAGTTGATGGTGTTCAGGACCTTGATGCGGTATGGCTCATAGACGACCTTGCCGCGCTTATCCCGCACCGGCTTTCCGTTCTCGTCCCGCTTCGGCCCGCCGTGCGCCAGGAGTTTTCCCGTCTCCCGAAGGATCTGCCCTTTGGGATCGGTGACGACATAGGAGCTGTGCATTTGGAGCAGGGACGGCTTGACAAAGAACCTTGTCTTGCCGCTGCCGGAGCCGCCGATGACCAGGATATTTTTATTTCTCGCCGTTTTCGGATCCTTCGGGCGGCTGGTCATGGTGAGGCTTTCCGTCCGGGTCAGAGGGATGTTCCAATCGGGAACGGGGTCTATGTAGGGCGCGATATCCTCCGGCCGGCCCCATCTCGCGCTGCCGTACTCAACGCCACGGCGATATTTCTTCGCGTTTTTTGCTTTAAGGTACACCGCCAGCCGGACGAGCGCCGCCCCGGCAACGCCCAGCAGCAGGTCCAGAGGATGCAGGCTGAGCCAGAGGGAGGCAAAGGCCTCGGTGAAGCCCTGGGCGATACGAAGCAGCTTTTCCGAAGCGTTGAGCCCCGGCGCCAGCCGGACCGCCTGGCAGAGCTTGTCAAAGAGCCAAACGAACAGCAGATACGGAAGGTTCGGCAGCAGGGCCTTTTTCAGCTTTCCCGTCATCGTTCCAGCCCCCGGTCCCTGTTTTTGATCTTCTCGCCCCGCTCCAGCTCCTGCCGCTTCGCCTGCTCCTTGGCCTTGGTCAGCCGCCTGCGGATGGAGGGCTTTTTCTCCTTCGCCAGATTCTTTGCGGAGAACTCGCGGAAGGCCGCCGTCACCGCGTCGGCGTCCCTGCCCTTGAAGAACACCAGGTAGCGGGGGATCTCCCCGGTGGTATCTTTTTTCAGGGCAAAGTCGATGCCGTACTTCTTCGCCGTGGCGGAGAACGCCTTGATATTCTGGTCCGTGATCTCGATATTGGACACGCCGGCCCCATGCCTCATAAGCTGCCGGATGGTCTGCTTGCCGTGATGGAGCTGGGGATCATTCTTGTGCTTTTCCATATCCGCCAGCACCTTCTTCATGGCCTGCTGCAAAAGCTGGGCGGTCATTTTACCGGTCTCCACACAAAGCGCAAGGGTTTTCTGCGTGATTTCTTCCTGCAAGGCGTTCACCTCCGATCTCCGCTGCCGTACAGGTCATGGCTGACAAGGGATGTGTAATAGCTGTCCATCGTGACCGGAGCGTTATACAGCGCCGCCAGCAGATATTTCTTGATATTGCGGACATAGGTGGTGTTCTCCCGCATCCGGTCAAGGACATACTCAATGTGTGAGGCGTTCAGCTTCAGGAACCGTGACCGGACGACCTCCGCCGGGTAATCGTCCCCGGCGATACGGATCATCTCCCGGTTGGAGCAGACGGTATCCACCATGAGCTCCACCAGCTCGTCCAGACGGTCCCTGTCCAGCTTTTCATCCTGGGTGAGGATATCGTAGTCGATATTCTCCAAAATGATCTCCCGGTAGCTCTCGAGCTCTCGCATCCTGTCCTGTCCGATCCTGCTTTTTTCTCTGGGGGTAGGGGGACTTGATGGGATAGGACTTGATCCTTGCGTAATTGATAATTCTTTATTTTGTTCTTTAGTATTTAATTGGGCGGGGTTCTCCTGAATTGGAGCATCCAACATTGGATTTACCTGTATTGGATTTTCCCGTATAGGTTTTTCCCGGATAGGCGCGGGCGTCTGTGCCGGTTCCTTCGGCTGCTCCAAAATGGTGTACTCGATGGAGCCGAGCTGCCCGTTCTCGTTGCGGACGCGCGCCCGGACGAGATAGCCGTGCGTCTCCAGCTCCCGGATCCCGCCGCTGATGCTGTCGATGCCGTCCTTGCAGATGCGGGCAAGCCCCTTCATGGTGTAGTCCCAGTCCTCCGGCAGCGACAGCATGAGGGACAGCAGCCCCTTCGCTTTCAGGGACAGCGACCTGTCCCGCAGGTGGTAGTTGGACATGACCGTGTAATCTCTGGTCTTTTCGATGCGGAAAACTGCCATATCCGGCGCCTCCTTTCTCTGGTTTTGAAAAGTGTTGATTTTGGCGCAAAAAAGCCCCTGTCCTGCCTCTCGGACGCTTTCCATGGGAAAACACCCACGCCGCCTTTCAAGCGGCGCTCTGAGAGGAAAAAACAGAGGTTTTCGCACCCTAATTGATACATTTTTCGGGTGGGTATAGGTACGGATATGAAAAAACGCCATAGGGCGGCTGCCTATGGCGTGGGGACAGGAAAAGGGCGCTGATGTGAAAATCAGCGCCCTTCGTGCCTGTCAGTATGAGATTTTTTGACTTCGTACCGTGTTCCCTGCCTTTGAAAACATTGATTTTACTGACTTTCTTATGTTTTCTTATTAGGAGGCGAGGAAGCGGCTCCCTGTTTTTTTTATTATTCCTCGTCGCCCTCGTCGTCGGCGGGCTCTTCGTCCGCCGCCGCGTCCTCGGCGGCCAGGGCGGCCAGCTCCTCGTCGGTGAGGGTCTCCTCCGGCTCGTCCTCCGGCTTCTCCACCGGCTCCTCGTCGCTGCGCTCGGTGCGGGCCACCGTGACCACACGGTCGCCCTGGGCCAGGCGCATGACCCGCACGCCGCTGCCGTAGCGGCTCTGGACGTTGATGTCCTCGGCGTGCATGCGGATGATGATGCCCTCCTGGCTGATGAGGATGACGTCGTCCTCCTCGTCCAGAATTTTGATGCCGGCAACGCCCCCCTTGGCGTAGTTGCGGATGCCCTTGCCGCCGCGGCTCTGGATGCGGTAATCGTCCACGCGGCTGCGGCGGCCCTTGCCGTTTTCGGTCACGGTGAACACCGTGGCGCCCGGGCGCAGGATGCCCACGCCTACGACCTCGTCGCCTTGGGCAAGGCGCACGGCGCGCACGCCGTGGCCCATGCGGCCCATCTGCCGCGCGCCCCGCTCGTCAAAGCGGATGGCCATGCCGTCCTTGGTGGCCAGCAGCAGCTCGTCGCTGCCGCTGGTGATGCGGCACCACGCCAGCGAATCGCCCTCGTAGAGGCTGACGGCCAGCAGGCCGCTCTTGCGGATGTTGGAGTAGGCCTCGATGGGGGTGCGCTTGATGAGGCCGCGCTTGGTCACGATGGTGAGGAAGCCCTCGGCCTTGTCGGCGGGCATGCACAGCATGCGGATGACGCTCTCCTCATTTTGCAGCGGCAGCAGGTTCACGATGTTGGTGCCCTTGCTGGTGCGGCTGCCCTCGTAGATTTGATAGCCCTTGAGGCGGTAGACACGGCCCTGGTCGGTGACGAAGAGCACGTAGTCGTGGGTGGAGCCGATGAACAGCTCCTCCACGAAGTCCTCGTCCTTGTGAGACAGGCCCGAGATGCCCCGGCCGCCGCGCTTCTGCACCTGATAGGTGTCCTTGGACTGGCGCTTGATATAGCCCGCGTGGGTGAGGGTGAAGACGCACTCCTCCACCGGGATGAGGTCCTCGATGTCCACCTCGCCGCTGACGTGGGCGATTTCGGTGCGGCGCTCGTCGCCGTACTTCTCCTTCAGGGCCAGCAGCTCCTCGGTGACGATGGCCAGCACCTTGGCGTCGTCCGCCAGGATGGCCGTCCAGTCGGCGATCTTCTTGTGCAGTTCGTCCAGTTCGTTCTCGATCTTGAGAATTTCCAGACCGGCCAAACGGCCCAGGGGGAACTTGCAGATGGCGTCCGCCTGGGGATCGTCAAAGCCGAACTTGGCCATGATGGCAGCTTTCGCCTCCGCCTGACCGCCGCCGCAGTGGCGGATGGTGTAGATGACGTCGTCCACGATGTCCACGGCGCGGGCGAGGCCCTCCAGAATGTGGGCCCGCTCCCTGGCCTTGTTCAGGTCGTACTGGGTGCGCCGGCGGATGACCTGGTCCTGGAACTGGACGTACCGCTCCAGCATGGTCTTGAGGCTCATCACCTTGGGCACGCCGCCGTCCAGCGCCAGCAGGTTGACACCCACGGTGTCCTGCAGCTGGGTGTAGCGGTAGAGCTGGTTCAGCACCACCTGGGGGTTGGCCTCTTTCTTCAGCTCGATGACGATGCGCATGCCGTGGCGGTTGGACTCGTCGTTCAGGTCGCTGATGCCTTCGATGCGCTTGTCCTTCACAAGGTCCGCGATGCTCTCGATGAGGCGAGCCTTGTTGACCATATAGGGGATTTCGGTGACGACGATCTGGAAGCGGCCGTTCTTCTTCTCTTCAATTTCCGCCCGGCCTCGCAGGGTGATCTTGCCCTTGCCGGTGGCGTAGGCGGCGCGGATGCCGCTGCGGCCCATGATGACGCCGCCGGTGGGGAAGTCCGGCCCTTTGATGTGCTCCATCAGGCCGGCCAGGTCGATGTCCGGGTCCTGGATGAGGGCCACCGCGCCGTCGATGACTTCGCCCAGGTTATGGGGCGGGATGTTGGTGGCCATGCCCACGGCGATGCCGGTGGAGCCGTTGACCAAGAGGTTCGGGAAGCGGCTGGGCAGCACAGTGGGCTCTTTTTTGGTCTCGTCGAAGTTGGGGCCGAAGTCCACCGTGTCCTTGTCGATGTCGGTGAGCAGTTCCATGGCCATCCTGCTCATCCGGGCCTCGGTGTATCGGTAGGCAGCCGGGGGGTCGCCGTCCACGCTGCCGAAGTTGCCCTGGCCGTCCACCAGGGGATAGCGCATGGAGAAATCCTGGGCAAGACGCACCATCGCGTCATAGACGGAGGCGTCGCCGTGGGGGTGGTAGCTGCCCAGCACGGCGCCCACGGTGTCGGCGCTCTTGCGGTAGGGATGCTGGGGGTCATTGCCCCGCTCGTGCATGGTGTAGAGGATGCGCCGGTGCACCGGCTTCAGGCCGTCCCGCACGTCGGGCAGGGCACGGGAGACGATGACGGACATGGAGTAATCCAGAAAGGCGCTCTCAATCTCGTCCTTCACGTCCCGCACGATGAGCTTGGTGCCGGTGCCGGGGATCATCACAAAATCTTCGTTCAATGGTGTTCACCTGTCTCTTTCTGAAATAGGGCGCGTCACACGTCCAGCGTGGCGTAGAGGGCGTTCTTCTCGATGAACTCGCGGCGGGGCTCCACCTTGTCGCCCATCAGGATGGTGAAGGCCTCGTCCGCCTTCACCGCGTCCTCGATGGAAATCTGCACGATGACCCGGTTGCCCGGGTCCATGGTGGTCTCCCACAGCTGCTCGGGGTTCATCTCGCCCAGGCCTTTGTAGCGGTTTATCTTCACGCCCTGGCCCATCTCGGCGGAGAGCTTGCTCATTTCCGCCTCGTTGTAGGCGTAGCGCACGTCCTTGCCCTTGGCCAGCTTGAAGAGGGGAGGCTGGGCGATGTAGACATAGCCGCCCTCGATGAGGGGACGCATGAAGCGGAAGAAGAAGGTGAGCATCAGGGTGCAGATGTGGCTGCCGTCCACGTCGGCATCGGCCATGATGAACACCTTGTGATAGCGGAGTTTCGTGATGTCGAACTCCTCGCCGATGCCGCAGCCGAGAGCCGTGACCACCGGCATCAGCTTCTCGTTGCCGTAGACCTTGTCCAGGCGGGCCTTCTCCACGTTGAGCATCTTGCCCCACAGCGGCAGGATGGCCTGGATGTTGGAGTCGCGGCCCATCTTGGCGCTGCCGCCGGCGGAATCGCCCTCGACGATGTAAATTTCGGTCTTGGAGGGGTCCTTTTCGCGGCAGTCGGCCAGCTTGCCGGGCATGCGGCTGGTCTCGAGAGCGCTCTTGCGGCGCACCAAATCGCGGGCCTTGCGGGCGGCCTCCCGGGCGCGGGCGGCCTGGGTGGCCTTCTCATAGATGGCCTTGGCCACGCCGGGGTTCTCTTCCAAAAATTCCTTCAGCTTGTCGTACACAAGGCCGGAGACGAGGCTGCGCACCTCGGTGTTGCCCAGCTTTGCCTTGGTCTGGCCCTCGAACTGGGCGTCGGTGAGTTTGACGCTGATGACGGCGGTGAGGCCCTCCCGCACGTCGGCGCCGGAGAGGTTGTCGTCCTTGTCCTTCAAATAGCCCTTTTCCCGGCCGAAGTCGTTGATGACGCGGGTGAGGGCGGTCTTGAAGCCCTCCTCATGGGTGCCGCCGTCCGGGGTGTGGACGTTGTTGGCAAAACTCAGCATCAGCTCGTTGAAGCTGTCGTTGTACTGCAGGGCCACCTCGGCGATGATGTCCTTCTGCTGGCCCTTGAAGTAGATGGGGGTGGGGTGCAGCACGGTCATCTGGCGCTTTTCGTGGATGTACTCCACGAAGCTGCGGATGCCGCCCTCGTAGCACATGCTCTCCCGCTTGACCTCGTCGCCACGCTCGTCGGTGAGGGTGATGCGCACGCCGGCGTTGAGGAAGCTCTCCTCCCGCAGGCGGGTGAGCAGGGTGTCGTAGTCGTAGACGGTGGTCTCGGTGAACATCACCGGGTCCGGCTTGAAGCGCACGGTGGTGCCGCTGGAGGCGGCGGGGCCCACCATCTGCAGGTCGCCGTCGGCCACGCCGCGCCTAAAGGACTGGCGGTATTCATGGCCGCCCCGGCGCACGCTGACTTCCAGCCACTCGGACAGGGCGTTCACCACGCTGGCGCCCACGCCGTGCAGGCCGCCGGCCACCTTGTAGCCGGAGTTGTCGCCGCCGAACTTGCCGCCGGCGTGCAGCACGGTGAACACCACCGTCACCGCCGGGATGCCGAGCTTCGGCTGGATGTCCACGGGGATGCCGCGTCCGTTGTCGCTCACTTCGATGACGTCGCCCTTTTTGATGGTGACCTCGATGTGGTCGCAAAAGCCGGCCAGGGCCTCGTCGATGGAGTTGTCGACGATCTCGTACACCAGATGGTGCAGGCCGCGGGGGCCGGTGGAGCCGATGTACATGCCCGGGCGCTTGCGCACCGCTTCCAGGCCTTCCAGCACCTGGATCTGGCTGCCGTCGTAGTCCTCGGCCTGGCCGATGGTCTCTCTGTTCAACTCTTCTGCCATTCTTTCTTCTCCTTATCCGTCTCTTCGTTTCAAAGCGCGCCGCCGCGCTGGTACTGGTCCATGTTCTCGATGCGCTCGCACCGCCGCTGCAAGGTGCGGGCGGAGATGGGGCTGATGAACACCGTCTGGACCGGGAAGTCCGTCACCACGAAACTCTTGGGCAGCTCGCCGGAAACGGTGACCACCGCGCCTTCCTCCTCGGCGCGGCGCAGAAACTGCCGCGTGTTCTTGGCAACGGAACTGGACTCGATGTCAAAGATGCCGATGATGTCTCTGGTGTGGACCACATAGTCCTGCCCGAGATGCAGATACATACCTATCCCTCCGAAAGGCGACCGCCGTCCATCTTCAGCATGACCCCCGCCGCCTTGTGAAAGAGGCTGGAGTCGCAGGCTGTGACGATGGTCTGTTTTTGCCGCACCCGGGTGAGCAGGTATTCCTGCCGGGCGGGGTCCAGCTCGCTGAGCACGTCGTCCAGCAGCATCACCGGGTGCTCGCCGGTGACCTCGGCGGCCAGCGCCGCCTGGGCCAGCTTGACGCTCAGCACCGCGCTGCGCTGCTGGCCCTGGCTGGCGAAGTTCTTGGCGGGGCGGCCGTCCAGTTCCAGCTCCAGGTCGTCCCGGTGGGGGCCGGCGGTGCAGTAGCCCGCCCTGCGGTCCGCCATCCGGCTGGCCGCGAGAGTCCCGGCCAGGCCGCCCGTTTCAAACCCGCAGCGGTAGCAAAGGCTCAGCGCCTCGCTGCCGCTGCTGATCTCTTCGTAATTCTTTTTTGCCAGCGGGGCAAGGCCGTCCAGAAAGGCCGCCCGCCGCCGGCGTATCTCCTCGCCCTGCACCGCAAGGTCCGCGTCGAAGGCGTCGCACATCTCCGCCGCGCCGGGGGTGCGCTCCCAGAACTTTAAAAGGCTGTTCTTCTGGGCGATGAGGCGGGAATAGCGCCGCAGGGTGGCAAGGTAGCCGGGATACAGCTGGCACAGCGCCGCGTCGATGAAGCGCCGCCGCCGCTCGGGGCTGCCCTTGACCAGTTCCAGGTCGCCCGGCTCGAACACCACCGCGGTGAACAGGCCCGCCAGATTGGAAGCCCGGCCCGCGTCCGCCCCGTTCAGCTTGGCGGTGCGCCCCGGGCGGGGGCTCTCCTTGGTGCCCACGGTGATGCGGATGTAGTCCTCGCCCCGGTCCTGGCGGAAGATGGCTCCTTCCATCACGGCAAACTGCTGGCCCTCCCGGATGAGCTGGGGGTCCTTTGCGCCCCGGAAACTTTTGGCTCCGGTGAGCAGCCACACCGCTTCCAGAAGGTTCGTCTTGCCCTGGCCGTTGGCCCCGGTGATGACCGTCAGCTCCTCGCCGGGGCGAAGGTTGGCGCTCTGGATGTTGCGGAAGTTGGCCAGGATAAGCTTTTCCAGCCGCATGGCGTCAGCGGCCCTGGCCGATGGCCACGGTGCGGCCGTCCAGGGTGACGGTGTCGCCGGCGCGCAGCTTCCTGCCCCGCATGGTGCACACTTCGCCGTTCACTTCGACCTGGCCGTTCTGGATGAGCAGCTTTGCCTCGCCGCCCGTCTCCACAAGGCCCGCCAGTTTGAGAAGGCTGTCCAGCTTGATGAATTCGGTGTGAATGAGAATTTTTTCCATGTTCGCTCTCTTTTAATCGTTTTTGAAGCGCACCGGCAGCACCAGATAGATGAAATCGTTGCTGTCGTCCGCCGGAAGGATCTTGACGGGGCTCAAAGCGCCGGTCATCTCCATGGCGACCTTGTCGCAGCGGGCGTTGCGCAGCGCGTCCAGCAGGTAGCGGTTATTAAAACCAATTTCCACGGCCTCGCCCTCGATGTCCGCGTCGAACTCGTCCACCACCTTGCCCAGGTTCGTCTGGCAGCGCACGGTGACCTTTTTGTCAAAGAGGATGCGCAGGGGATTCTTCAGCCGCTCGGTGATGATAAGGCTGGCCCGCTCGATGGTGTCGATGAAGTCCCGCGTCTCCAGAATGACCCGGGTCTTATAGCCCGAGGGGATGACGTTGGAGTAGTTGAGGAACTCGCCCTCGATGAGGCGGGAGAGGATGACGTAGCTGCCCGCCTCGAACACCACGAAGCGGCGGTTGGCGGAGATGTACACGTCCTGGTCGTCCTCGCCCAGCAGCTTGTTGACCTCGGTGAGGGTCTTGGCGGGGATGATGATGCGGATGTGCTTTTGGGCGGTGATGGGCCGCTCCACGATGGCAAGGCGGTAGCCGTCCAGCGCCACCACCGTGAGCTTATCCTCCTCGATGGCGAACAGCTCGCCGGTGTGGGCGGGCTTTTTGTCGTCCTGGCTGACGGCGTAAAGGGTCTTTTCGATCATGTCCCGCAGGGTGCCCGCCTTGAGGCAGAGGGTGCGGTCCGCGCCGGGGTTCGGCAGGTCGGGGTAATCGGCGGCGCTCATGGCCAGGATGTCGAACTCGGCCACACCGCCCTTGATGGTGGCGTTGCCGCCGTCGCCGGTGGTGATGGTCACCTCGCCCACGGGCAGCCGGCGCACCATGTCGCCCAGCAGCTTTGCCGAGAGGACGATCTCGCCCGGCTCCCGCACGTTGGCCTCGATGGTGGTGGTGATGGCCATTTCCAGGTCGTAGCCGGTGAGGGTGAGCTGGAAGCCGTCCGCTTTTAATAGGATGCCCTCCAGCGCCGGGATGGACGAGCGAAGGGTCACCGCCCGGCTGACGCCGTCGATGGCGGCGGACAAAAGGGATTTGTCGCAGACGATGTTCATTTGCTGCGCTCCTTTCTTTCAAAACGCGAAAAAGGCGTATTATAACAAACCACTATGCAGCCGTAGTAATAGGGGGTGTGAATCTTGTGAAAAAGTGGGACAAGCCCTCTGGCGGCGCGGGATGAGGAGATGTGAACAAGTTTTTCCCGTATGTTGGAAAGTTGTTGAATGGACCATGGGACCGAAGTTCTCCACACCGGGGAGTTGAAAACCATTGTTGAATGTTGAATACTATGTTGAAAAAGTTGAATTTCACATTCCGTTCAAAATTGGCCGCCGCGGGGGGTCAGCTGCGCACGTTTTTGATGATGTCCTCCACCGTTTCTTTCAGGCGGCGGTCGTTTTCCAGGTTCTGCTCCATGGCTTTGAGGGAGTAGACGATGGTGGAATGGTCGCGGCCGCTGAACTCCCGGCCGATGTCCTCCATGCTCATGCCGGTGATTTCCCGCACAACGTAGATGGCGGTCTGGCGGGCAGAGGAGATGTTGGCTGTGCGGCGCATGCCGCGAATCTCGGCGGGGGAGACGTTGTAGGTGCGGGCCACCTCGCTGATGATCTTTTCAATGGTCACCGGCACCGGCTGGGTCTCGTTCAGGATGTCCTTGATGGCGTTCTGGGCCACGCCGATGGCGGGCTGGATGCCCTCCAGCAGGTAGTAGGCGTTCAGCTTCTTCACTGCGCCTTCCAGCTGGCGGATGTTGCTCTTCAGGTGGTTGGCGATGAACTCGGACACCTCGTCGGGCATGTGCAGGTTCAAAAGCTCGGCCTTGCGGCGGATGATGGCCACCCGCGTCTCAAAGTCCGGCGGCTGGATGTCGGCGGTGAGGCCCCACTCGAAGCGGGTGCGCAGACGCTCTTCCAGGCTCTTTATCTCCTTTGCGGGGCGGTCGCTGGCCAGAACGATCTGCTTGCCCGCGCCGTGCAGGGTGTTGAAGGTGTGGAAGAACTCTTCCTGGGTGCTCTCCTTGCCGGCGATGAACTGGATGTCGTCCACCAGCAGCACGTCCGCCGGGCGGTAGGTCTGCCGGAACTCGTCGGTGCGGCCCGCCTGGATGGAGGTGATGAGCTCGTTGGTGAAGGTCTCGCAGTCCACGTAGACAATGTTGAACTCCGGGTGGTTCTTCTTGATCTCGGTGGCGATGGCGGTGAGCAGGTGGGTCTTGCCCAGGCCCGACTGCCCGTAGATGAACAGCGGGTTATAGGCCCCCGAGGGATTGGAGGCCACCGCCTGGGCCGCCGCGTAGGCGAACTGGTTGGAGGGGCCTTTGATGAAGTTCTCGAAGGTGAAGTCATAGCGGCCGTCGGGTTCCGGCTCCGGCTCGGCGGGGGCGGTGGCTTCCTGCTTTTCCGCCGCGGGCACCACCAGCTCCACCTCCACGTCGAAGCCCAGCACCGAAGCCAGGGCCTCCTTCAGAAGGGGAGTGTAGCGGTCCCGCACGATGGTGCAGATGAAGTCGTTGCGCACCGCCAGCGTCACCTTGCCGCCGGCCTCAAAGCGCACCGCCTCCAGCCCGTCGATGTACAGGTTGTAGGTGGCGTCCACCAGGCGCTCTTTGCAGTATTCTTTTGCCGCGGCTAAAACGTCGTTGAAAGAATCCATAGGTTTTTTTCGCTCCAATATTTGCAGATTTGGTATCCGACTAATTATATCATAGAAGGTTATAATTTACAATTCTAAAATACTATTATATATATTATTTCTATAATAGGGGAGTATGGCCCGGCGGCGGCGCGGCCATGCGGAAAACCGGCCTTTGTAAGGCAAAAAACCTTTTCAGAAAGTGTTGACAAACCAAAGGCTTTTCCGCTATACTTTTATGTTGCAGGGTCATCCCCAAAATTCGGGGAGCGGACATAACTGAAATAAACCGCCCCCCAAAGCGCGGGGAGCTCATAGGAGGAAAAACGAGATGAAAAGAACTTTTCAGCCCAAGAAGCGTCAGCGCAGCGGCGTGCACGGCTTTTTGAAGAGAATGGCTTCCAAGAACGGCCGCAAGGTCATCGCTGCCCGCCGTGCCAAGGGCCGGGCCAAGCTGAGCGCCTGAATAGCGCCTTCCTGAAAGGCAACACGCGAAGGTCACTTGTTACAGGTGGCCTTCTTTTTCCATATCGAGGAGACCATGAGATACCGCCCCATCACCAAAAACAAGGAGTTCTGCCGGGCCTATGCCCGGGGCAAGGCCTTCGTGCACCCCAAGCTGGTGCTCTATGTGAACAAGAACCGCCTGGGCCGCACCCGGGTGGGCCTCACCGCCACCAAAAAAATCGGCGGCGCGGTGCAGCGCAACCGGGCGCGCCGGGTGATGCGGGCCGCCCTTTACCAGACGCTGCCCTACGACGTGGGCGGCTATGACCTTGTGTTCGTGGCCCGGGGCCAGACGGTGCGCTGCAAAAGCGGCGAGGTGGCCGCGGCGGCGGCTCAGCTTTTGAAAAAGGCGGGCCTTGTGCAATGATCGCCCGGCTGCTCATCGCGCCCATCCGCTGGTATAAAAAGTATCTCTCGCCTCACCTTGGCAACAACTGCCGCTTCCGACCCACCTGCAGCGAGTACGCCATGGAGGCCCTGGCCGTCCACGGGGCGGTGAAGGGCCTCGTTTTGAGCGTCTGGCGCATATTGCGCTGCAACCCCTTTTGCCGCGGCGGCTACGACCCGGTGCCCGAAAAGGGCCGCTGGGTGAATGAAAAGCGGAACCTCTTCCGCTGAGACCTTTAACCTGCTTCTTGTGACTTGGACGGTTTGCGCCCGCCCCAAGTCCTTCGAACCAAAAAATAAACAGCCCCGGCGCGCAAACGGGGCGGAATGGAAAGACTATGGGATTTTTAGGTTTTCTTGGCACCCCCCTCGGCTACGTGCTGCAGTGGATGTATGACCTCTTCGGCAGCTACGGCTGGGCGCTGATCGTCTTCACCATCGCGGTGCGCCTGTGCAGCTTCCCGCTGCAGATCGGCCAGCAGAAGAACACCGCCCGCATGGCGGCCTACAAGCCGATGATCGACGAGATCCAGAAGAAGTACGCCAAAGACCGGGAGAAGCAGAACGAAGAGCTCATGCGCCTGCAGCAGGAGTACGGCTACAACCCCACCGCCGGCTGCCTGCCCATGTTCGTGAACTTCTTTGTGATGTTCGGCGTTATAGAGGCGGTCTATTACCCCCTGCAGCACATCCTGCACATCAGCAAGGACGTGCTGGTGCAGATCGCCGACATCCTGGGTCAGGCCTACAACTACACCACCAACACCGCCATCATCCAGATGGTGCACAACAACACCCTGCCCGCCGAGGCTTCCGCCCTGCTCACCTCTGAGCAGCTGGCCAGCATCAAGGACTTCAACGTCATGTTCCTGGGCATGGACCTGACCGTCAAGCCGGAACTGGCTTTCAACATCCTGCTGCTGTTCCCCATCCTCAGCGTGGTCACCATGGCCCTGAGCAACATCATCATCATGAAGTCCAGCGGCCAGGAGATGCAGGGCAGCATGAAGTGGATGCCCTGGATGATGAGCCTGATGTTCGTCTGGATCGCCTTCACCGTGCCTGTGGCCTTCTCTCTGTACTACACCGTGTCCAACGTGCTGATGCTCGTCACCAGCATGATCACCCGCAAGATGTACGACCCCGAGAAGATGAAGGCGCAGGTGGCTGCCGAGATCGAAGAGAAGAAAAAGGCCAAAAAGGCCAAGAAGCAGGTCAAGGTCGTGGACGAGAAGACCGGCGAGGAGAAGCTGAAGGAAGTCACCGAAGCCGAGATGAACCGCCTGCGCATCGAGCGGGCCCGCGCCATCGACGCCGAGCTGTATAAGGACGAGCGCACCACGCCCCTGAATGCAAAGACCGGGGAGGAAGAATCATGCGAGAAGTGATCGTTACCGGAAAAACGGTGGAGGAAGCCACCGAGAAGGCCTGCCTTGAGCTGGGCCTGCCCCGGGAGGAAGTGAGCATCGAAATTCTGGAGATGCCCACCCGCAAGCTGTTCAAATCCACCCCCGCCAAGGTGAAGGCCACCGCCGACGAGGCCGAGGCCCCCGCCGTGGAGGAGAAGCCCGCGCCCCAGCCTGTGAAGGCCGAGGCGAAGAAGGAAGCCCCCAAGGCCCCCGAGAAAAAGCCCGAGGCCCCCAAGGCGGAGCCCGCCCCCGTGAAGGAGGAGGCCCCCGCTGAAAAGGCGGCGCAGGACGCGCCCATCACCGAGGCCCAGCAGGCGAAGCTGGACGCGGCGGTGGCGTACCTGAAAACGGTGTTCGCCGCCATGGGCGCCGGCGAAGTGACCGTGACCACCTCGAAGCAGGGCGAGGCCTGCATCATCCGGGTGGAGGGCGACGACGTGGGCATGCTCATCGGCCATCGCGGCGAGACGATGGAGAGCCTGTCCTACCTGGCCAGCCTGGTGGCCAACCGGCTGCCCGGCGAGTACATCAAGCTGGGCCTGGACGTGGCCGGCTACCGCGGCAAGCGGGAGAAGGACCTGGAGGCCCTTGCCCGCCGGATGGGCGCGAAGGTCGCCCGCACCGGCCGCAGCTGGGCGATGGACCCCATGAACCCCTACGAGCGGCGCATCATCCACTCCACCATCAGCGGCATGGAGGGCGTGCGCAGCGAGTCCAAGGGCGAGGGCGCCGACCGCCGCGTGGTCATCTACCCCACCGACCCCCAGGCCGCAACCGCCTTTGAGCGGGAGCGCCGTGGCGAGCGCGGCGGCAGAGGCGGCCGTGGCGGCAGAGGCGGCCGCGGCGGCAAAGGCCGGGGCGACCGGCCCCGCAAGGGCGGCGAGCGCCGCTCCAGCGTGCCTGCCCGCGAGTTTGCCGACGCGCCCCGCGCCGAGGGCGCGGAGCCCATGGCTCCCAAGCGCACCCAGCTCATCGACGACGCCGAGGGCTTCGCTCTCTACGGCAAGATCGAGCTGTAAAAAAAGCAAGAAACAGCCGTCCGGCCTTCAAAGGCCGGGCGGTTTTTGTTTTCACAAATTTCATCGTTTGCCGCGCCCGCCGCCCTTGCGGACTTTACCATCGGTGTGGTATCATGGAAAAAAGCTGGAACGAGACCCACCCGCACAGGGCAAGGGAGGCGAGCAACATCAATCAGAACCGAAACCCCCAGCGCGCCCGCGAATTTCTGGAGATCTGTTTCGACGTGTTCTGCCAGCACGGGCTGGAAAACACCAGCCTGAAGATGCTGTCCGAGGCATGCGGCGTGTCCAACGCGGCGCTGGTCTACTATTTCGGCACCAAGGACGCCATCGTCATCGAAGCCACCGCCCACTGCATGGCCAAGGTGGAGGACGACTTCATGGCTCACGCCCCCAAAAGCGTGCCGGACATCGAGCGCTTTCTGCGGGAGATGCCCTACCTCACCGCCCGGATGCACGGCGCGAAATACCGCTTCATGTATCAGGTCTACGCCAGCCCCAAATTCCGGGAGCACGGCATCGAGTTCTTCAAGGGCGTGAACCAGCGCTACCGCAAATACGCCGAGATGCTCTCCGGCAAGCTGGGCATGCCGGTGGATTACATCCAGGGCATGACCTATACCCTCGTGCGTGCCTGCGTCCACTACGCCCTCTTTGAGGACGAGGAGTATCTGAACCTGCAGCTGAACGCCATCCGCGTCTCCCTGCGTGCCTATCTTGGGGCACAGGACGGGATGAAAACCGAATGAACCACAGCACCGCTTCGGGCAATGCCCCGGGGCGGTTTTTGTTTTGGGGCGGGGGAGGGGAGCCACCGCGGTGCGCAGCCGGGGAGGGCCCTGTCCTCCCGCACCCAACCGAGGCGAAGCCCGGGCCTCCCCACGCAGTGCCGCGGCTTGTTCGGCCTGCATCGTGCGGCGGGCCGGGCAAAACAGGGGAGCGCGCCGCCTTGCCGCACTGGACTGAGGCGGAGCCCGGTTTTCCCCACGTAGTGCGCATCAGAACGGACATTTTCCTTCGTCGTGGAAAATGTCCGGGATGCCGCGTGCGGTGGGGAGAAACCGGGCGAAGCACCTTCCGCCAAACCAA
>NZ_DBGFPE010000020.1:0-10587 GCF_048526665.1 Candidatus Allofournierella excrementavium | reverse complement strand
TCCACTTTCGATGCGGTGTCCCTTTCTTTCCCATTTTTCTACCTCCTTTTCTTCATCTTACCACGAAAAAAGTAGACACCCACACTTTTGTGAGTGTCTACTTTCAGTTTACAGGTGCAGGCGGGCTTTTGACCCGCCGGGTGTTTTTGTTATTTTGCAGAGGTGAACTGATAGGTCTGGACGGTGCTGTCGGTGGGATAGAAATAGAACCAGTCCCCTGCTTTGAGCACGCCGCAGCTCACGGTGAAAGCCCCGCCCATCTCGACCTCAGACTCCATCAGGGCGATCTGCCGGCCGCTCTGGTCACAGATCTCCACGGGGGTGATGGGAACGATGCGCTCCTCGTCAATGTACCGCTCGCCGGTTTTTGCCCGGGCAAGGGCGCCGTCGTCCAGCGCGTTCATCTCACCGTCGTAATGGCACAGCGCCCCGGTATCCTTTTCCTGCACATAGACGCTGCCGTCCGCCATCACGTCGGAGATGTAGCTCAGGCTGTCCGGGACGGCCACCGAGCCATTGGTGTTCAGGATGCCAAAGCCGCCCTCATCCTGAAAGACCGGGCGGGAACCGGCGGAGAGGCCAACGATCTTGCGGCCGTCGGTGCTCAGTTTCGCGCCGGTGCGGTCATAGGGCACGCCGCTCACGACCACGCCCTCTTCCCAGGTGGTGAAGTCCGGCATGGGGCAGTTGCCGAAACCGTAGGGCGCTTCTTCCAGCACCACCGAGCTGTCGGCGTTGTAAAGCACCGCGCCGCCGTCGCCGGACTCGTCCACGAAGTAGTAGCCGTTGCGCGGGTCGCACCAGCAGTTCTTGCCGCTGACGATCACCGAGCCGTCGGGCTCGATCACATCATAGTAGTAGATCCACTCGGAGCCCGCGTCGCCCTCCCGGGCGCCCCAGCCCAGCTGGCCCATGGGCGAGATGTGGATGTAGGCCGGCTGCACCAGCACATTGCCGGAAAGGTCGCAATAGCCCCACAGGCCGTCCTTGTAAAAAGGCACGATGCCGCTTTCGGGGCAGGAGTAAAGTTCGCTGAGCTTTTCCACGTTTTGCTGAAGCGTGAACCCGTCGGTGGTCATCTGCTCCACGTCGATGTTGAAAATGTCCTCCCGGGGAATGGAATACAGCGGAGTATACTGGCCGTCCTCGCTCAGATAGCCGGCCTCGCCGTTCGCCCACACCCAGGCATAGCCGTTGGAAAACATGGTGAAGAGCTCATAGCTGCCCAGCGCGCTCTCGCGCTCGGTCAGCTCCAAAGCGCCCTGAGCCGCCGGGGCTGCGGTGGGCTCTGGCGTGGGCTGTGCCTCCTGGCCGGAAACAGCGGAAGAGGGCGTCTGGTCTTCCGGGACGGACGGAAATACCGTCTGCCCGCCGCAACCGGCCAGCAGCGCGCAGGCCAGCGCCGCAGCAGCGCCCCGCGCCAAAAGTGCGTTCAGTTTCATGGTGATCCACTCCTGTTCAGATTGTTTTATCGCAGTAAAATGCAAATTCAATATAGCACTGCCGCAGCCGATGTCAATAAAAAATTTTATCATAATAAAATTTTCTGCAGCAACACCCGCTCTTGACAAATCCACCGCCCGATGGTATGGTATCTGCAAGGTGATTTTTATGAATCTTGTCTATCTTGTCTCTGTGAAAGAGAATATCTGTTGTTGTCGCTGTTGAGGGACGGCTGCTTTTTCGCGTCGGGCCAGAAAGGCCTTTGAAGACGCGGCGGGCAGACGGCCCTGCTGGTGCTGTCTGCTGCCCCCTTCAACCGCGGCCCCGACGAAAAAGCAGGGCAAGGCCTCCGGGCTTTGCGCTTTTGTTGGCAGGACCCTTTTGCAAGGCTGTGTGCGCAGGCACACAGCCTTTTTGTTTTGCTCGCCGCCAAACAACGAACACAAAAGGAGAACTGTTATGAAAGCTTACGAAACTCTTTCCGGCAACACCCCGCTCATCCGCATCGACTACCGGCTGGACGGCCGCCCCGGCGCGGTGTATGCCAAGCTGGAGAGCTTCAATCTCTCCGGCAGCATCAAGGACCGTGTGGCCGCCCGCATCGTGGCCCGCGCCGAGGAGACCGGCGCGCTTGTGCCCGGCCAGCCCATCGTGGAGGTGACCAGCGGCAACACCGGCATCGCCTTCGCCGCCCTGGGGGCGCTCACCGGGCACCCGGTGCACATCTTCATGCCCGAGCGCATGAGCCGGGAGCGCCGGCAGTTACTGGAGATGTACGGCGCGCAGCTGCATCTGGTGAGCGACGCCGACGGCGGCTTTGAGGGGGCGCTGGCCCAGGCGCGGCAGGCCGCCGGGGAGCTGGGCGCATTTCAGCCCCTGCAGTTCGACAACGAGGAGAACGTGCTGGCCCACTTCCACACCACCGGCGCGGAACTGCTGGCCGCGCTGCCCGGCGTGAAGGCCTTTGCGGCGGGGGTGGGCACCGGCGGCACCCTCATGGGCGTGGCCCGCCGCCTGAAGCCCCGGGGCGCCTTCATCGCCGCGCTGGAGCCGGACGCCGCGCCCCTTCTGAGCGGCGGCGCCGTCACCGGCCCCCACAAGATCGAGGGCATCGGCGACGACTTCATCCCCTCCATCGTGGACCGCCGCCTCATCGACACGGTGCTGCCGGTGAACGACGACGACGCGGTGCTCATGGCCGCGCGCCTTGCAAAGGAACTGGGCCTGGGGGTGGGCATCTCCTCCGGGGCGAACCTGCTGGGCGCCATCGAGCTCACCCGCCGGGGCCTGGGGCCCGCCGCCACCGTTTTTGCCGACGACAACAAAAAATACCTCACCACGGCGCTGGCCGCCCCCGTGCCCCTTCGGGAAAGTTCCCTTGCCGCCCGTGTGGAGCTGCTGGCGTGGAGCCGGGCGGACGCGCCCCGACCCGTTTCGCTCGCCGTGTGAATTTTCTGCCCGCTTAAAGCCGCGCAGCCCCGCCGCCGCGCGGCTTTTTCTCGTTCTTTTACACAACGTCGAAGGTCCCCCTGTGGCAAAAGCGCTGAAAATTTTCGCGGCACTTGTAGTCATTTCGGCTATATGCTACAATCAAAAAGAATTAGTAAGGCCGCCGGACAAATAATCTCACCCCCGATCTTTTGACCAAAGAAAGCAGGGATGGCATTGATCACGCAGCAAATCATCCGCAGCGAAAATCTGCGCAGGATCTATCATCTGATCGACCGCAACGCCAACATTTCCCGCGCCGATCTGGCGGGCATCACCAGCCTGAGCAAGACCACCGTCTCCAGCCTGGTGGACGAGCTGATCCGCGGCGGGTATGTGGTGGACTGCGGCGCCGGCGTGAGCGTCCATCAGGGCAGAAGGCCCAACGCGCTGCAGGTGGACGGCGATTCCAACGTGGTGGCCGTCATCAGCTGGCGGCGCGGCCGGCTGGACATCGCCCTCGTCTCCTCCGACAGCCGCATGGCCTACCGGAGCCAAGCGCCGCTGAACGCGCCCGAAGAGGGCGTGGAGCAGATACGGCGCGCCTTTTTCGAGGTCCTTCTGCCCGCCGCCGGCAGCGCCCGCATCATGGGCGTTTGCGTCATCATCCCCGGCATCGTGGACGAGGAGCGGCAGAGCCTTTTTTCCACCGTGATCGGCGTGGGCCACGACGACCCGGTGGTGCCCCAATTGCAGCAGGCGCTGGCGGGGTATCCCCTGTGCTTTTTGAACGACACTGCCTGCCTTGGCTATGCCGAGCGGGTGTTCACCCCCGTGCGGGACCCCTATGTGGCCTATGTGAACGTCTCCAAGGGCGTGGGCGCATGCCTGTTCGCCGAGGACCGCATGCTGCGGGGCGCGGGCGCAGTGGGCACCCAGTTCGGCCACTTTTCCATCGACCGGGACGGCCCGCTGTGCGACTGCGGCAACCGGGGCTGCCTGGAATGCCTTGTGGGCGAAAACGCCCTGGGACGGCGGGCGGCGGAGCGTGGGCTGGACGTGTCCGGCCTGGGCGGGCGGCGGCTGCTGTTCAGCGATGTGGCGGCCATGGCCGACGCGGGCGACGAAAAGGCCCGCGCGCTGATCGACGACCTGGGGCGGGACCTGGCCTACGGCATCTCCAACCTGATCGCCCTGTTCAACCCTTCGCTGGTGGTGTTGGGCGGCACCGGCGTCACCCTGGGGCCCGCTTTTCTCGAAGCGGTCCGCACGGCGCTGGCGGGCATGGGCTTCCCCGAGTTCGTCAGCCGGGTGCGGGTGGAATACTCCCGCCTGGGGCTGGACGCGGAACTCACCGGCGCGGCCCAATACTACATCGACACCCATTACGATTTTTCCGGCAACACGCAGCAGCGGCTTTTTCTGCGCTGATGCGCCGCGCCGCAGAATACAAGACGAAAGGCGGTTTTTACCATGGACAAACGGATCATCGCGGTCAACTCCAACTGCTACCACGGCTACTCCATCGAGGAGGCGCTGGAAGGCATCGCCGCGGCGGGCTTCCACTATGTGGAGCTGACGGCCACCAAAGGCTGGACGGAGCATGTGTTCCCCGACCAGAGCTTTGAAAAGCTCTGCGCCGTGAAGGACAAGATGAAGGAGCTGGACCTTGTCCCCTTCTCCATGAGCGGCCACTGCAACCTGATGGACGCCGCCCGCCTGCCGGATTTTATCATGAACATGCGGCTGGCCAACTTCTTCGGCTGTGACTACATCGTTTCTTCCATCGGCGAGGCTCATCTGGCGGACAACGCCAAGGCGGGCAACGACCTGCTGGCCCAGAACATCAAGAGCCTTGTGCCCAAGCTGGAGGAGTACGGCCTGACCCTGGTGCTGGAACTTCACGGCGAGCACGCCACCGGCACCATCATGAAGGAGATCGTGGACCTGGTGGGCAGCGAGCGGGTGAAGATCAACTACGACACCGCCAACTGCGTGTTCTACGCCGACGTGGACGCTGCCGACGATGTGGACACATGCATGGGCGACATCGCCTATCTGCATCTGAAGGACAAGGCCGGCGCGCGCAACGCCTGGGACTTCCCCGCGCTGGGCAAGGGCTATGTGGATTTTGAGACCATCTTTGCCAAGCTGAAAGCCGCGAACAACAACTCTCCCTTCAGTGTGGAGATCGAGTTCACCCAGGCCGGCCCCAAGGACCTGGCCGAGATCAACACCGCCGTGCAGGATTCGGCGGCGTATCTGAAAGCCCACGGCTTTGAGCTGTGAGCGCTTTGCAGAACACCAACGCTGAAAGGGGAATTCCGATTTGGTCAATGTAGCGATCGTAGGCGCGGGGTTCATGGGCAAGACCCACCTGACCGCCTATCAGGCAATGAAGGACGTCAAGGTCACCGCCGTGTGCGACCTGGGAGAGGCCGCCGGGCGCGCGCTGGCCGAGGCCGCCGGCTGCCCCTGGTACGCCGACGGCGAAGCCATGCTGGCCGCCGAGCCGGTGGATGTGGTGGACATCTGCCTGCCCACCTTCCTCCACGAGCAGTATGTGCTGCTGGCGGCAAAGCACAAAAAGCATGTCATCTGCGAAAAGCCGGTCACCCTCTCCATGGAATCGCTGGAGCGGATGCTGGCCGCCGTCTCCGAGGCGGGGGTACAGTTTGCCGTGGGACAGGCGGTGCGCTTCTGGCCGGAGTATGTCAAGACCAAGGAGCTTTACGACGCGGGCGAGCTGGGCGTGGTGAAATACGCCCGGGCCAGCCGCCTGTCGGTGCATCCCTTGTGGAGCGAGTGGTACCGCAAGCCGGAAAACAGCGGCGGCGGCCTGTTCGACCTGCATCTGCACGATGTGGACTATCTGTGCTATCTGTTCGGCAAGGTAAAGCAGGTCTACGCCGTGGGCCAGAAGAACGCCGTGGGCTGCTGGAACCATGTGGCCAGCTCCCTGACCTTTGAAAACGGCGTGCAGGCCACTGCCGAGGGCATCATCGAAATGCCCAAGGGCTTCCCCTTCACCATGGAGCTGAACGTGGTGGGCGACAAAAAATCCGTGAGCTACCGCATGCGCGCCGGCACCAACCTGGAAGACGTGGCCTCCGCCGTGCGGGAGACCTGGCTTTACGGCGGCGACGAGCCGCAGCTTCTCGACATCGACCCCTTCGACGCCTACCAGCGGGAGCTGGAGGACTTCATCGGCCACATCGAGGCGGACACCCCCATCACCTCCATCACCCCGGAGGATGTGCGGCACGTGCTGTCGGTCATTCTGGCCATCCGCACCTCGCTGGAGACCGGGCAGACTGTTGCCCTCTGAACAAAATAAAAGACCGGCGCGTTCCCCCGCCCCATGCGGGCCGAACGCGCCGGCTTTTTTATTGCGCTCACGCCTGCTGCAAAAGCGCCTTCACCTCGTCCTTGTTCAGCACCCGGCCGCTGGCCAGCACTTTGCCGTCCACCAGAAGCGCCGGCGTGGCCATCACGCCCAGGGCCGCGATCTGCACGAAGTCGATCACATGGCCCACTTCCTCCTGCCGGCCCAGCTCCGCCAGGGCGGCGCGCACCGCGGCTTCCAGCTCATTGCACTTGGCGCAGCCGCCGCCCAGCACAAAGATGCCGCGGCTGGTGTCCACAGCGGGGGCATTGCAGCCGCCCGCGCAGCCGCAAGCGGTCTTTTCTTCCTTTTTCTTTCCAAACAGTCCCATCGTTTTTTCCTCCTTGTGTCAGATAAAGAATACTTGCAAGACGTTGAACAGATAGCCCACCGCCACGATGCCTGCCACGCACACCCCCACGAACAGCGCCAGCAGCTGCGGGCGCACCGCCTTGCGCAGCATGATGAGGGAGGGCAGCGACAGGGTGGTGACCGCCATCATGAAGGCCAGCACCGTGCCCAGCTGGGCGCCCTTGGCCAGCAGTGCCTCGGCCACAGGGATGGTGCCGAAAATGTCGGCGTACATGGGTACGCCCACCAGCACCGCCAACAGCACACCAAAGGGATTATTGCCCCCCAGCACCGTCTGCACCCAGCCGGCAGGGATCCAGTTGTGGATAACAGCTCCCACGCCCACGCCCACCAAGATGTAGGGAAAGACCTTTTTCAGGGTGCCGGTCATCTGCTCCCGGGCAAAGGCCAGCCGGTCCCGCACGGTCAGCTGCGGCAGCGAGACGTCCACGCCTCCCGCCGACAGGATGAAGGGCTCCACATACTTTTCCATGCCCAGCTTTTGAATGAGCACGCCCCCTGCCACGGCCACCACCAGCCCCAGCACCACATAGACCACCGCCACACGCGCGCCGAAGATGCTGGTGAGCAGCACAAGGCTGCCCAGGTCCACCATGGGCGACGAGATGAGGAAGGAGAAGGTCACACCCACCGGCAGCCCTGCCCCGGTGAAGCCCATGAACAGCGGGATGGAGGAGCAGGAGCAGAAGGGCGTGACCGTGCCCAGCAGCTCGTTTTGCATCCATTGCCAAACCGACATTCGCATCGCTCTCTTTCTTATATCAAAAAATTTTGATGTTTTATCCTGAGAAAAACGCCATCCGCATGATGGCGTTCATCTGCCGCAGCAGCTTTGCCCTGCTTCGGCGTTCGGGGCAGTGAGCTCTTCCAGCAGGGCCAGCGTCCGCCGCCGCCCGCTTTCGCTCAGGCGGTAGTGGGTCCATTTGCCCTCCTGGCGGCTCTCCACAAGGCCGGATTTGCACAATATCTTCATGTGATAGGAAAGGCCGGACTGGGTCAGCCCCAGGTCCTGGTCCTGCAGCACGCAGGCGCACTTTTCGCCGCTGCGCAGCCGGGCCAGAATGGCAAGGCGCTTTTCGTCGCACAAAGCGCGGAACACCGCCGCCTCCTGACGGAAGTCCTCCATACCGCTCACCTCAAATCAAATTTTCTTGATGTATCAAGCAAAGTATACACCCTGCCGGCAGTTCTGTCAACAGGGTGTTTTTTCACGCGGTGGGCCGGAGCCGCAGCAGATGGGCGTAGCGCTCCGCCAGCCGCTGCCAGGCGGCCCCGACCTCTTCGGGGAGGTCCACATGGGCGATGAAGCCACGGCCCTTGGGGCCGTAGCCCTGGGCGTCGTCCCGCAGGCGGGGAATCTCGCTGAGCAGAAGGCTCATGTAGTGCTCCGGCTGCCAGAGGCCCCAGATGCGGTTGGGCGCAAAGGCAAGGCCCCTCTCCCCCGCTTCCAGCCGCGCCCGATAGGCGGCAAAGTGGACGAAACGGGTGGTGTTTTCAGGCCACCAGCGGTCCAGCGTGGCGCCGATGCGCCGCTGCATGGTGGAATCGTGGAGCACGATGGCGCTGGCGGGCAGGGCGTTCTGCTCCTGCAAAATTCGAAGGGCAAAGCGCACGTTTTCGCCGCAGTTGGCGGAGGCGCTCTCCACCAGCAGGTCCTCTTCCGGGATGCCGAAGGCGCTTTGCAGGTACTCCTTCATGCACTCCCCTTCCGTGGCGCTGTGGCCGGCGGGCAGGGCGCTCTCGAACCGCTCCAGAAAGGCGGCGGTGGTGTGGCCCACCCCGCCGATGGTCATCACCTTCCGGGCAAGCCCCTGCTGCCACAGCTGCCCCGCCAGACGGCAGCCCTCCGGCAGGCTGCCGCCGAACAGCAGCACCATGTCCGCCCGGGGCGCGCCGAGGGCGTTTTGCAGGGCGGCGGCGTCCAGCCGGGGCACATCCCGCCGGGCCAGAAACTCCGCCAGAGTGTTGAAGTCCCGGGCGTCCTGTGCAAGGCCGGTCACTGGTTTTCCTCCTCCCGGTAAACTTTGCGGCTGACCATGCGGTTGACCCCCTCCAAAGCGCCGGAGAAACGCTCGAAGTCCTGCAGCATCACGCCCATATAGAGGCTGTCCACGATGGCCAGCTGGGAGATGCGGGAGAACATGGTCTCGGTGTAGAAGGCGGTCTCCACGTCGCCGGTGAGCAGGGCGATGTCGGCGTGGCGCAAAATCTCCGCGCCCTTGAAGTTGGTGATGGCGATGGTCACCGCGCCCCCGGCGCGGGCCATGGCCAGGGCGTCCACCGTGTCCCGGGTGGCGCCGGAGTGGGAGATGCCCACCGCCACGTCCCCCGGGCCCAGGGCCGAGGCGCAGATCTGCTGGAGGTGGCTGTCCGGGTAGGCACGGCAGGTCAGGCCGATGCGCAACAGCTTTATCACCATGTCCTGGGCCACGGCGGCGGAGTTGCCCACGCCGTAGATGTCGATGAGGCGGGCGGAGGCCAGCGCCCGCACCGCCTTTTCGTAGCTGCGGGAGTCCAGCATGCGGCGGGTGTCCTCCAGGGCGGTGAGGGCCATGGAGATCATCTTGTCCGGCACGGTGCTCAGCTTGTCGCCCGGCTGCACGTGCACGTCCAGCAGCCGCCGGGGGGCCGCCGGGGCCGCCTCCTTCGCCAGCGCCAGCTTCAGGGCGCTGAACCCCTCAAAGCCCGCCGCCTCGGCAAAGCGGGCCACCGTGGGCTCGCTGACCCCCGCCGCCGCCGCCAGCTGGGCCATGGTCATCTCCGGCACCTTGGCCGGGTCGCGCAGCACCCAGTCCGCCACCTTGCGCTCGGAGGCGCGCAGCTGGGCGTAGTTTTTCTTTATCCTGCCAACGGTCTGCCCCATGAGGCATCCTCCTTTTTGATTCGTACCCCCATTATACCCCGGGGGCGGGCAGGCCGCAAGGGTTTTTGTAGTAAAACTACATATTTCAATTGACTTTGTAGTTCTGCTGCGGTATGCTGGAACCAATGAAAGGAGATGCGCGGGCACGCCCGTTTTGCGGCAAATTTCCACCGCGCACGAACGTGCTATGAAACCTGCAAAAAAAGCTGCCGACATGACCGTGGCCGAGCTGGCCGCCTACATTGACCAGTCCGTTCTGAAGCCGGAATTCACCCAGGATGACATCCGCAAGTACATCCAGGAGGGCATCGACTTCGGCTGCCGCACCGTGTGCATCAACCCCGCCTCCCTGCCCATCGCCATCGAGCTGTGCGAAGGCACCGACACCAAGATCTGCGTGGTGTGCGACTTCCCCTTCGGCCTGTCCACCACCGCTTCCAAGGTGATGCAGGCGGAAGAGTACTGCAAGACCGGCAAAATTTTTGAGCTGGACATCGTTGCCAACTACGGCTGGATCCGCAGCGGCATGTGGGCCGAGGTGGAGGCCGACATCAAGGCCGTGTGCGACACCTGCCACAAGTACGGCACCGAAGTGAAGGTCATCTTCGAGACCGACGCTTTGACCCTGGACGAGGTGAAGAAGGCCACCGAGACCGCCATCGCCGCGGGCGCTGACTTTGTGAAGACCAGCACCGGCTTCTTCACCGGCGGCAAGAACGAGGGCGCCACCTACGAGGTCATCCAGGCCATGATGGACACCGCCCAGGGCCGCTGCAAGATCAAGGGTTCCGGCTGCATCCGCACCCGCGAGCACTTCCTGAAGCTCATCGACATGGGCATCGACCGCATGGGCATCGGCTACCGCTCCACCCCCGTGGTGCTGAACTGCACCCCCGAGGAAGCCAAGGCCATGCGCGAGGGCAAGGCGTAAATTCCTTTTGAACGCAGAAAAAGACCGCCGCATCGGAACACCGATGTGCACTTGTCAAGCAAAAGTAGACACAGAAAAGCAATTTAGAGGAAGCCCCGTTCAGACCTGTACTGAACGGGGCTTTTATAGCCCAAAGCGGCGGCAGGTCGATCATGATTGAAGAAG
>NZ_DBGFPE010000019.1:0-4775 GCF_048526665.1 Candidatus Allofournierella excrementavium | reverse complement strand
AGTAACAGAACCTTCGCGGCTGGCAGACCGTACTTGCGTGACGTGACGCGCACGCTAGTATTCTAGGGCTATGCCCGCATATGAAAAACCCCCGGCTTTGCCGGGGGATATTTATTGTGATGTTCAAAGGGGTCAGTCCGGCACGCAGTCCAGCACCGCCTGGGCGATGGCGCCGCCCTCGGCCCACAGGCCCAGGTCGCCGGCGCAGCTCTGATACTCGGTGGGGCTGCTCACGAAGCCCGTCTCCAGCAGCACCGCCGGGCACAGGTTGGAGCGGGTGACGTAGAAGTAGTTGTAGAACACGCCCCGCGCCTCGCGGCCGGTGGCGGCGGTGACCCGGTCCACCAGGGCCTGGGCCAGAGGCTTGCCCTCGGTGTAGAACCAGTAGCACTCGGTGCCCACCAGGCCGTCGGTGTCCTTATCCAGGTTGGTGCTGTTGTGGTGCACCGAGATGAAGAAGTCCGGCGCGGCGTCGTTCAGCATCTCCACCCGGTCGCCCAGGGTGGGGAAGGTGTCGTCCGAGCGGGTCATCAGCACGGTGGCCCCCAGCTGCTCCAGCCGGTACTTGGCCGCCAGCGCCTCCGCCAGATTCAGGTCCTTCTCCTGGGGGAAGTCCTCGCTGGTGGAGCCCACAGCGCCCATGTCGGTGCCGCCGTGGCCCGGGTCCAGCATCACCGTCACCCCGGTGAGGGGGCCGGTCTCGGCGTCCGAGCGTTTGGGCTGGTGTTTCAGCAGGATCTGGGAGGTGCCGTCCTCGGTGTAGCGCACGTGGTAGCCCCACAGCGGGTCGGCGTCGTTGAACACGAAGTGCAGCGAGAAGCCGCCCTCCTCGGTGGGCTCCGCCGTCACGGTGGCCCCGCCGAAGCCCAGGTCCGCCGGCATCTCGCCGGTGAAGGAGGCGGACAGGAAGGTCAGGGTCAGCTCGTTGCCCTCCCAGGTGTGGGTGTAGAGGGGCGTGCCCGAGCCGGTGAGGGTGAACACTTCCATGTTGCCCTCGGTGGTGCGCTCGGCCCCGGTGAAGGCCGCGTCGGGGGTGGAGGAGTCCAGCAGCTCGCAGTCCTTGGCCAGGATGTAGCCGCCGTTCTCCAGCTGGTAGGCGTAGGTGCGGCGGTTCGAGCGCACGAAGGACACGCTCTTCTCCACCGTGGCCACCGCCCCTTCGTAGGCGGTCATCCGAATGGAGTCGTCGTTGGTGTAGTCCTCCAGCAGGCTGGCCAGGGTGGTGTTGATGCGCAGCTTCTGGCCGGGGGCGGCGGCTTCGCTGCCGTCCGGGCGGGCCGCGCCGGCCCCGCCGCCGGAGTAGGTGGAGCGGGTCACCGAGATGGTCACGGTGGTCTCGCCCTGCACGGCGGTGATGTCGTTGGCGCCCATGTTCAGCGGCGCCAGGATGCCCCACACGCCCATCTCGCCGGTGCGCTCCACCGTCTGGCCGTTCACCGTCAGGGGCTGGGCCGGGTCGGAGGTGCCGATGAGGTAGACGTTCTCGGTGTACACCGTGGCCCCGGTGGCCGGGGTGACGATGGAAAGGGTGGCGGGCACGTCCTTGGCCAGCACGTCGGGCAGTTCCTCGCCGCTCACGAAGCGCAGAGCCACGGCGGCGTCGGAGCCGTCCGCCAGCAGGCTGCCCAGCTCGCCCAGCACCATGCCTCTGCCTTCCTCCAGCTGCCACGCCGCCGCCAGCAGGGCCGCGTCGCCGTCCTTGCGCAGCAGCGCCGGGGCCTCGCTGCCCTCGGTCAGGCCCACATAGGTCAGCAGGGGCTGCTCCGGCTCCACCTCTTCCCCGCTCTCGGCGGCCTGGGATTCAGCCTCGGCCTTCGCCGCGTCCAGAGCGGCGGCGCTGGCCTCGTCCAGGCCGTAGAGGGCCAGCTTGTGGTCCTTCGCGGCCTTTTCCAGCCACTCAGGCAGGGCCGCGCCGGCGGCCAGCGGCTGGCCGCTGTCATCGGTGGCGATGAGGGCCGCCTGCATGTCCCGCTCCCTGGCCTGCTTCATCAGATAGTTCACCGGGTCGAACTTGGAGAAGAAGCCGTCGTTTTCGGTCACCGTTCCGGCGGTGGCCACCGTCAGGTCCTTGCCCTTCACCCGGAAGAGCACCTGGTCCGGGTCGTCGTCCACCCGGCCGGTGAGCAGCACCGTGTTGGCCCCCAGGTTCGCCGCCTCGTCCAGCGTGCTCTCCAGATAGGCCTGCTGCTCCTCGGTGGTGCGGGCGGTGGAGAAGTAGCTGCTCCAGTCGGAGGCCAGCACCACCGCCTTCACGTCCTTGGGGGTGCGCATGTCCGGCGTGCCCAGCGAGCCGATGCCCCGCACCAGCAGCACCAGCAGCCAGATGAGGGCCGCCAGGGCGGCCAGCGCGGCCACCGCCAGCACTGCCGCCAGCGCCCGCCGCCGTCTGTATTTCGTCTTCATCAGAAACTCCCCCTCCTCTCGCGCCGGGGCGCGAATGGTGTCGATATTCAGAACCATTATAGCACAAACCCGCCCCGCCTTGTATGAAACTTCTGTAAACGGCGGGCAGGAAACTTCTGGCGCGTACCTTTTATATATATGGGCCCCGGCGCTGTTTTTTGCGGCGGGAATGTGCTATACTGAATGGAAAACCAGCGACGAAGGAGAGTCTCATTCCATGAAGGTACCGGCCAGAGGATTCACCCACGGGGGCAAGTTCCATGCGGACGACGTGTTCGCCACCGCGCTGCTGCGCATTTTGCGCCCGGATTTCAAGGTGCAGCGGGGGTTCGAGGTGCCGGACGATTTCGACGGCATCGTCTACGACATCGGCGGCGGCATGTTCGACCACCACGACGCCAGCCGCGCTGAGCGGCCCAACGGCGTGCCCTACGCGGCCTTCGGCCTTTTGTGGAAGGTGTTCGGCCCCCAGCTGGTGGGCGAGCATCAGGCCCGCCTTCTGGACGAGAACTTCGTGCAGCCGCTGGATCTGAACGACAACACCGGCGAGGACTGCCTGCTGGCGGACGCCATCGGCGGCTTCAACCCTTTGTGGGACTCGAAGGACGACCCCGACGCCTGCTTTGCGAAGGCGGTGGACTTCGCCCAGGTGATTTTGCAGAACAACATCGACGGGGCCAACGCCGTGAACCGGGCGGACGCGCTGGTGAAAAGGGCGCTGGAAAAAATGGAGGACGGGGTGGTGGTGCTGCCCTGCTACGCCCCCTGGAAAAACGCCCTCTACCGCTCCGACGCGCGCTTCGTGGTCTATCCCAGCCAGCGGGGCGGCTGGGCGGCCCAGTGCGTCAACGACCGGCTCACCCGGCGGCCCAAGCGGCCCTTCCCCCAGGGGTGGGCGGGCCAGCCCCCCGAGGAGCTGGCAAAGCGCAGCGGCATCCCTGACCTGCGCTTTTGCCACGCCAGCCGCTTTATGATCACCGCCGACACCAAAGAGAGCGCCATCGCCGCCTGCCGCATCGCCGACGGCCGCCGCTGAAAGGAGCCCCTTCCATGCCCGTCTGCTATGTCTACATGGTGCGCTGCGAGGGCGGCGCGCTCTATACCGGCTGGACCAACGACCTGCTCCGCCGCCTCGCCGCCCACCAGAGCGGCAAAGGCGCCAGGTACACCCGGGCCTTCGGAGCGGCCAGCCTCGCCTGGGCGGAGGCGCTGCCGGACAAAAGCGCCGCCCTGCGCCGGGAGGCCGCGCTGAAAAAGCTGCCCAAGGCCCAAAAGGAGGCCCTGGCCGCCTCCTTCGACCCCGCCCGCTTCGTGCTGCTGCGCCCGGCAAAGCCCGCCGACGCGGCCAAGGTGCTGGAAATTTTCGGCTGGTACGTGAAAAACAGCACCGCCTCCTTCCTGTATGAAGTGCCCTCGGAGGCCGAGTACCGCCGCGCCATCGCCGCCACCCGGCGCACCCTGCCCTACATCCTGGCGGAAAACGCCCTGGGCCAGCCCCTGGGCTACGCCTGCGCCCACCCCTGGCGCTACGGCTGCGACGCCTACGCCTGGGACGCGGAGACCACCATCTACCTGGCCCCCGCCGCCCGGCGGCTGGGCCTGGGCACCATGCTCTACCACGGCCTGCTGGCGGCGCTGGCAAAGCAGGGCTACCGCAACGCCTACGCCGTGCTGGCCGACCCCAACCCCGAAAGCGAGGCCTTCCACACCGCCTTCGGCTTCGTCTGCGAGGGGCGGCAGGCCCGCACCGGCTACAAGAACGGCTGGCAGGGGGTCAGCTACTGGCTGCTGGATCTGGCCGACCCCGCCGCCGACCAAAGCGTGCCCCCCGTTCCCCCTTCTCCCCTGCCCGCGGGGCAGCTGGAGGAGGTGCTGGCCGCCGCCCGCCTGGGCGAAAGCTGGCAGACCATCGCCGGGCGATGAATTTTTTGGATTGCTCTCACCGCCGGTCCCACCGCGCCTCACCGCCGGCCCGCCCGCTCCCCTGTGGGTCGGGCGATGAATTTTTGGGGCCGCCCTCATCGCCGGTCCCGCCGCGCCCCACCGTCGGCCCCGCCCGCTCCCCTGTGGGTCGGGCGATGAATTTTTCGGGCGCCCTCATTGCCGGTCCCGCCGCGCCCCACCGCCGGCCCGCCCGCTCCCCTGCGGCCCGGGCGATGAATTTTTACAAATCGCCCGCCGCCGGCGTTCGCCCGTCCGCCACTGAAAAACAAATCGCTCTTTTTTGACAAAACGCCCAAAAGAGGCCCGTTTTCGCGGGCCTCTTTTTCTGTGCTAAAGTGGAAAACTCATACTTTTCCCCCTTGACAAACCCTGCCCAGCATGTATAATTAGCCGTAATATTTTGAATATATATTCAAAATATTACGGCT
>NZ_DBGFPE010000018.1:0-3992 GCF_048526665.1 Candidatus Allofournierella excrementavium | reverse complement strand
GGCAGCACCGTGGACATCGACGCGGGCGAAGACTACACCGGCGGCGACCTGGAGCTGACCGACGGCTCCGAAATGGATATCAATGCCGGCGGCAGCGCCGGGACCGGCGACGTTTCCGTGAGCGACAGCCGGCTGACCATCGACGCCGAGGGCCCGGTGGAGACCGGCGACATCACCGCCGGCGGTGGCAGCACCGTGGACATCGACGCGGGCGAAGACTACACCGGCGGCGACCTGGAGCTGACCGACGGCTCCGAAATGGATATCAATGCCGGCGGCAGCGCCTCCATCCCCACCGCCACGGTGGACGACAGCACCCTCACCGCCCAAACGGGCGACGACTTCCGCTTTGAGCGCATCACGGGCGTGAGCGGCGACGGCAAAAACACCAACGTGACCATCTACGCCAAGGGCGTGGTGGGCCGCCTGCTGCCGGACGGCAAGGACGCGATCATCTCCTTCGGCGAAGACGCCAACGACTCCAACGCAACCCTCTCGGTGAGCGGTGAAAAGAGCGTGGGCGAGGCCGACAGCCGCCTGCAGCTGGACATCCCAGAAACGCTGACCATGCGCATCCCCAAGGCCGGCGATATCTGGATCGACGGCATCGTGGAAGGCGAAAAGGACGCCGAACAGTTCACCGGACGGGGCGAGGACGGCACCATGCTCACCGGCGATGTGATCGACGCCATGGAAGGCGACGACACCACCGTGGGCGTGGAGCTGAACGCCCAGACCCCCGAAGAGATCGCCGCCCTGCTGCTGGAGCGGGCGCTGGACGAAGCCGACGCCACCGGCAAGGCCGAACAGCTCCTGAAAGACATCACCGCGGCGCTGGAAAAGACCCTCACCCCCGCCCTCGGCACAGAGGAAGCCTTTGAAGAAGCGCTGGAAAAACTGGACACCACCCCCGAAGCCATTGAAAAGGCGCTGAAAGAGCTGGACGAACTGCTCCAGGCGCTGGAAGAGGCGAATGACCCGGCGGACCCGGACGAACCGGAAGACCCGGCTGACGCCGCCCAGCAGGAGCAGAACAGAAAGCGGCTGCGCCAGCTGCTGGATGAATTGCTGGTGCTGACCCTGCGCGTGCCCGAGGCCGATGAGGGCGAAGACCAGCCGGGCGAAGAACCCGACCAGGACGAACCCCTCAAGGCTCTGATGGCGGATGAGGACCTGATCCCGCTCTACTGGGCGGCCCTCACCGACGAGGAGAAGCTGGCCCTGGTGGAGGAAAAACTCTGGGAGAAGGTGGAATACCCCGAACCCGTCGAGGATGACCGGGACTTCCGCGACCTCACTCTGGCCATCGGCGAATCCACCGGCGAGACCAGCATCACCAACAAGGGCAGCATCACCATCACCCAAAATGAGGGCACCTTCACTGCCCGCGAGGTGGTCTCCGGCTACGAGAACGTCACCATCACCGCCCCGGACATCGCCGGCGTCGAAGGCTTCACCAACGTCACCGGCACCGATCTGGTGCTCACTGCCCTCACCGGCAGCATCCGGGACCTGACCATCGACCAGCGCGACTGGGTGGAGCACACCGTGGTGGACGTGACCGAACTGCAAAAAGCCCCCGAGGCCATGCCCGCCAGCGGCAGCTGGAACATCACCCGCAACGCCCTCACCGGCCTGCTGGAGATGAATTTCTTCATTGATTTCACCACCATCAGCGTGGACGACCACGACCTGGCCACCACCCTCACCGCCACCGCCGCCGGTGATATCTCCATCACCGAAGTGCAGGGCGATCTGGGCCTGGCAAAGGCCGAAAGCACGGGCGGCGGCAGCATCGACCTGACGGCCAGCCACGGCAGCCTGCTGGATACGAACGCCAGCCCCGACGGGCTGAACCTCGTCACCACCGGCAGCGCCAGCCTCACCGCCAGGGAAGGCGTCATCGGCGCAGCCGAAGCCCCGCTGAACGTGGCGGTGGGCGAAACCCTCACCACCCTCTCCCGGGGCGATACCTGGCTGGCCAGCCCCGAAGACCTCACCCTCATCGCGGACGTGCTGGACGAGAACGCCCGGCTGGACGTGGTGGGCGACAAGGACCTGACGGTGAGCAACACCGAGGGCGACCTCAACGCCACCCGACTGCACGCCGGCGGCGACCTCTCGGTGAACAGCCCGAAGGGCAGCACCCACGTGAATGAGCTGAAGGCGGGCGGCACCCTCTCGATGGATTCCGCCGGAAACATCACCGTGGACGAGGCGCTGGGCGACGTGACGGTGAAAACCGCGAAGGCGGAAGGAGATATTTCCCTCAACATCCAGGGCGAACTGAAGGACGTGGCCGCCGACCCGGTGAAGGATTTGGCCGAAGCCCAGGCCGAGGCCGCCCGCGCCGAAGCGGCGCAGAAAGCGCTGGAACAGCAGCTGGCCGCCCGTCAGGAGTACCTGGACGCGCTGGAAAGCCAGCAGAAGGACCTGCAACAGCAGCTGGCGGACCTTGAGGCAGAGCACAAGGAGCTGGAAGAGCAGCTGCAGCAGGCTCTGCAGCAGCCCGAACCCGACCAGGCCGAAGTGGCCCGGCTGGAAAAAGAGCTGGCGAAGCTGGAAGGCGAGATGGACGAAATTCAGCAGCAGCTGAACGACCTGGAAACGGAACGCCAGCCGCATGAGGCCGAAAAACAGGCCATCGAGGCCGCCCTCGACCAGGCGAAGCAGCAAGCCGAAGCGGCCCGCAAGGCGCTGGGGGACGCGCAGAAGGCGCTGGAAGGCGCCCCGGACGCCTCCATCATCGCCGGCGGCAACGTGGATATCCTGCTGGAGAACGGCGGCAGCGTGGGCGAAGAGGGCAACGCCCTCGGCGTGGACGTGGGCGGCGTGCTGACCATCGCCGCAGGCGAGGACGAAACGCTGAAGGGCGTCTGGCTGGAGAGCCCCTCCGACCAGCCGCTGAACATCGCCCCCCTCGAGGCGGAGGAGGCCATCGTCATCAACACGGCGGGCGGCATTGCCCCTGCGGGCAGCACCGTCCCCGGCTGGAACGGCCTGGACTTCACCGCGCCGGACCTCACCCTCAACAGCACCGCCGGCGACACCGGCGCCAAGGACCGGCCCATCGAGACCATGGCGGACCGCATTTCGGCCATGGGCGACAACGTCTACATCCACAACCATAAGGACACCGAGCTGGGCGAGATCGTGGCCGACGAGACCGCGAACATCACCAGCGACGGCAACATCACCGCCGGCAGCGAGCCGGACGACAAGGTCGTGGCGGGCGACGCGGAACTGACCGCCAAGGGCGACGTGGGCAGCGAGGACGCGCCCATACGCATTGAGGCCGATGAAGTCAGCGCCCAGGGCGGCAGCGTCCATCTGGAAAGCGAAGGCGACGTGGTGGTGGACACCATCGTGGCCGGCAAGGACGTGACCATCCGCACCGACGGTTCCGTCACCGACAAGGGCACCGCCGACGCCATCACCTCCGAAAACCTCACCATCGAAGCGGGCGGATACATCGGCGCCAAGGATAACCCGCTGAACATCCATGTGTGGGGCAAAGTGGACCTGACCGCCGGCATCCCCTGGATCTACGTCATCAATTCCTACATCCATTCCGAAAAACCGTGGACCGATTCTTCCAAGCCTGTGACCGAACTGGTGCAGGTACTGACCGAGCAGACCCGCCGCCGCTGGACCGCGGACGACGAGCCTGAACCGGCGGAGAGACCGCAGGAGGAGAACGCCGATGAGGAGGTGCCCAAGGCGCCTGCCGCGCAGCAGCAAACAAGCGGCGGCATCTGCTGGTGCTGCTGGCTGTGCCTGCTTCTGATCATCCTGGTGGTCATCCTGCTGGCAGTGGTGCTGTGGCTACTCTGGCTGCTGTGGCGCCGCCGCAAGGAGGAAGAAGACGAAACGGCTGCCAAGTAAGCAAACACCTGGCCTCAGACAGCGGCCCCCGAAGCCAAAAGGGCTTTGGGGGCCGCATTTTTCTTTGCAGGTAACTGCGCGCCGCGTTATAATAAGGGAAAAGAAAA